>NZ_JAWRXJ010000037.1:0-557 GCF_046535095.1 Pseudomonas sp. SIMBA_041 | reverse complement strand
GAATACGTTCCCGGGCCTTGTACACACCGCCCGTCACACCATGGGAGTGGGTTGCACCAGAAGTAGCTAGTCTAACCCTCGGGAGGACGGTTACCACGGTGTGATTCATGACTGGGGTGAAGTCGTAACAAGGTAGCCGTAGGGGAACCTGCGGCTGGATCACCTCCTTAATCGACGACATCAGCTGCTCCATAAGTTCCCACACGAATTGCTTGATTCATTGAAGAAGACGAAAGAAGCAGCCCGAAATTGGGTCTGTAGCTCAGTTGGTTAGAGCGCACCCCTGATAAGGGTGAGGTCGGCAGTTCGAATCTGCCCAGACCCACCAATTTTGTGTGGGAAACGCCTGTAGAAATACGGGGCCATAGCTCAGCTGGGAGAGCGCCTGCCTTGCACGCAGGAGGTCAACGGTTCGATCCCGTTTGGCTCCACCACTACTGCTTCTGTTAGTAAGAAAGCTTAGAAATGAGCATTCCATCGTTGAGATGGTGAATGTTGATTTCTAGTCTTTGACTAGTTCGTTCTTTAAAAATTTGGGTATGTGATAGAAAGATAGA
>NZ_JAWRXJ010000151.1:0-303 GCF_046535095.1 Pseudomonas sp. SIMBA_041 | reverse complement strand
CATTCATAAATAATTTTCTCTGTATAACTGTTGTCTTATCAGTAGCTTCATTTACTTGAAAATTATGCTCATTTATTTGAAATATAGCTGATACAGTTAAGCACTATAAAAGCGTACATTGCAAAAGATAATAAACAACTTTCTACTATTTCATATTTTCGTTACTATTTAGGCTTATCTATTTCCTAGCTCTATTCCTTCCACTCGCGTAAAAAGGACTTTGCGATGTCACAGTTATTATCTCGCCACCATCGAACCGCTCAGCAGCGTAAACCAAAAATTAATACCTTAATCAAATCTAGC
>NZ_JAWRXJ010000150.1:0-303 GCF_046535095.1 Pseudomonas sp. SIMBA_041 | reverse complement strand
ATGTCAATCAGATGAAATGTATGCAGTCCGATAGACTCGAATTGTACAATGGACTCCAGATAAATAATATGATTTGCATGGAATGCACTGGCATGTTGATTCCACTGGGGAGTATGCTGTTTTTATCGAGGCGAATCGGCGCAAAAAATCATGCCGTCCGCGATGGGGCAGCGAAGAAGCCGCTTTCAGGTGTGACTGTGCGTATGGCCGCCAACTGCGTGGCATCGAAACTCGGTCGCCCTTAGGGTGTTTATCAATATTTGATATGTTATTTTGAAATTGTAAAAATTAATATTTTATATG
>NZ_JAWRXJ010000149.1:0-304 GCF_046535095.1 Pseudomonas sp. SIMBA_041 | reverse complement strand
CCTGCGCGATCACCGTCGGGTCGTTCGGATCGAGGAACAGCGACAGTTGCGCCTCGTACAGGTCCTGCTCGCTCTCGGCGCTGGCGGCCTCGCTGATCCGGTCGGCGTCGTACAGCAGCACGCCGAGATAGCGGATGCGGCCGACACAGGTTTCCGAGCACACGGTCGGCTGGCCGGCCTCGATGCGCGGATAGCAGAAGATGCACTTCTCGGCCTTGCCGCTCTGCCAGTTGTAGTAGATCTTCTTGTACGGGCATCCGGACACGCACATGCGCCAGCCGCGACACTTGTCCTGATCGATCAG
>NZ_JAWRXJ010000148.1:0-305 GCF_046535095.1 Pseudomonas sp. SIMBA_041 | reverse complement strand
GATGGCGTTGCCTTGGTCTGCGTTGTAGACCACGTACAGCGAGTCATTGCCTTCCCCGGCGTTTTCCTGAATCCGCGCCAGTTCGCCGACCTGGTCGAGCGCGTAGGCATCGTTGCCTTTGCCGCCGCTCATGGTGTCCAGACCCAGACCTCCGTTGAGCTGGTTGTCGCCATCGTTGCCGATCAGCACGTTGTTCTGGGCGTTGCCGACACCGTTGATGTTGTCGGTGCCGGTGAGGGTCAGGTTTTCCAGGTTGGCGCCGAGCACGTAGGTGACCGAGGAGCGCACGGTGTCGATTTCGCCGG
>NZ_JAWRXJ010000036.1:0-569 GCF_046535095.1 Pseudomonas sp. SIMBA_041 | reverse complement strand
CAACGAGCACGGTGCGCCATACTGACCTCAAGTACGCGTAAATACTGTACAACAATAGCATCTTGTACAGATATCGTACTCCAAATGCATAGATTTTAATGCACAGCGCAAGACCTCGGTCACGCCACTAGCGATATGATCAGGTCCGCAATATTAAGAGGTACGAATGCCACGGTCAGCAGCGCATAGGCCTTGCGCGAGCTGGCTGCAAACACACACAGTGGGATCATGATCATGACCACGTCAAAGGCGCCCCAAAGCGCCATGGGCGAAACGCCGAACAACAGAATGTTGACGATGAACCCAAGCAGGTAATAGCCCGACAGGAACAGCAGCGCGTAGCGGCCATCCTGCTCGAAGTACACACGAAGCCCTTCGCGCTCGTCCTCGCTGCGGCTAGGCAACATCAGCGCCGAGGAAACGAACAGCGCAAGTGCCAGCAGCACCAACAGCAAAAACTCCTGGAACGAGAAGGTCGCCCTGACTTGCGGCAGCGAATTGACCGCCCACCAGAAATCCATCTGGGTGGTGAAGAGCATGACCGCCCAGACCAGAGCCACCCAGTCTGG
>NZ_JAWRXJ010000147.1:0-306 GCF_046535095.1 Pseudomonas sp. SIMBA_041 | reverse complement strand
TCCTAACTCACATATTGAACGAATATTATATTTCGCTGAAAGCACAGCTTTCGAGCAAAAAAAATATTCCGATCTTGTGAAATTTAGATTGATTAAGATGCGTCATCTTGATGGTCCAAATTTTCAAATTCAGGATTTTTCTGAATTTCTCAAAATCGCTGTGGAGAATCCAACAGCTAATTATGCCATGCTATGGCGAATAGATAATCTAAACACTTTATCTAACCAAGATATATCTGTGGTTGTATCTTATTCTAAGAGTAGCCCTAACTTATTAATGCGTTGTTTTGATGAACTTATTAAACG
>NZ_JAWRXJ010000146.1:0-307 GCF_046535095.1 Pseudomonas sp. SIMBA_041 | reverse complement strand
GCTTCAGGGCCTTGAGCAGGGCCAGGTCGGCGCGCTGGCCGGCCTGGGGCATGATCGACGGCTTGAGGGCGTCCAGCAGGTTGCGGCTGGTGGCCAGGTCATCGGACAGCGGCACCAGGGTGTGGGCGGACCCTGCGTAGACGATCAGTGCGGTCTGGCTATCGTGGCGGTGTTCGAGCAGGTCGAGGACCTTGCGCCGGGCCTGCTCCAGGCGGTTGGGTGGGCTGTCCTCGGCGAGCATCTGTGGGGTCAGTTCAAGCAGGATCACCAGCGGGTCGGCCGGGCGTTGGCGGTTTTCTTCCACGCG
>NZ_JAWRXJ010000145.1:0-308 GCF_046535095.1 Pseudomonas sp. SIMBA_041 | reverse complement strand
ATTAGGGCGTTTCCTCAATTCAATCGATATTTATCTAAATGGTTTAAAAACGGCTAAATCTTGCCAAACGGCGTCAAATAGCTGACTAATATCTCGATATTATCTGCGCTATTTTCCTTGTTTGGCTGCGATTTACCTCATTTTTATCACCATTTTCAAAATGAGGACCCGCCCTAGCGATAATGACGCCCTTATTTAGATAACTAACTCTAACTATAGATTGAACTGCGAGCATGCTTCACTGCTAACGCACATGCAAAAAAGCCATCGCCGTCATAACAGCATCGTTATAAGCATCATGCGCGCCC
>NZ_JAWRXJ010000035.1:0-574 GCF_046535095.1 Pseudomonas sp. SIMBA_041 | reverse complement strand
GGCGCAAGGCCACGATAAACCCCACATTGGATGGCAGACTGCTGGCAAACGAGGATGCGGGTGTCAGCGCGGAAATATTACTTATGAGGGACCACAACATCCCCATAGGCCCGACCAAAAGCTGTGAGGAGGTGTCTAGTAATGGAAAATCTTGATGCCGACGATTTCAAGGCTGAACTATCCATTGCACTGAAGAATTGCGGCCTGAGTGATCAGCAGCCAAGCAATAGGGAAGCACTATTACGAAAAATTCACGGCATATTTGTTGATGGAAATCCGCGTGCTTGGTGGACAAGTTTAAAAGAGAAGCCAATTGTATTTCAGTATGAAGACGATAGTGGCTACTTGCATCTTGCTGAGTTGGCTCCTTCCTCGACGCGAGACGTATGGTTTGTAGTGGATGAGGGTGACGAGGAAAAGTTTATCTTCGATGCTCCAATTCAGGCGATCTCCGAAGTTATAAAAGAATGTCGGTTCTTTGAGTATTACGTAGTCCCCAAAGACTTCTCGTGGATGCTTGCGGAAAATGATCACGGGGACTTGCTGTTCGTAACCAGCATGACCGACGCAGTAC
>NZ_JAWRXJ010000144.1:0-311 GCF_046535095.1 Pseudomonas sp. SIMBA_041 | reverse complement strand
CGGCCGACAGGCTTATTACCGATTTCATTGATGGTATCGCGATGACGTACTTCGCTTGCGCCCAATGCTTTTAGATGCTCGCTTTGTTCTGGCTTACCTGAGAATGCAATCACGTCGTAGCCGAGCTGATTTAAGATAGCGATACTGATCGTACCTACGCCGCCTGTTGCGCCAGTCACAGCAACTGGGCCATCACTTGGTTTTGCGCCCATTTTCTCTAGTTTTTGGACACTCAGTGCTGCGGTCAAGCCGCCAGTACCATAGGTCATTGCTTCTTTTAGGGTTAGCGTTTCTGGGCAAGGTAGCGCCCA
>NZ_JAWRXJ010000143.1:0-311 GCF_046535095.1 Pseudomonas sp. SIMBA_041 | reverse complement strand
CTCCGATCGCGTTATTTTGACAGCGATACAGAACTTTCGACAAGAGCTAACTAGTTCAGACACGCATAAATCATTCATTGAGTCGACGATTGCAAAAAATCGAAATGAGATTGAAGCGGCCGTATTATCCGTGCTGCGTACAGAGCTTGCACCGAAGCTGCAGGAACTGACTGCCTCATCAGGTGGTGGCAGTATATTGGCGAGCGAAATGGGTAATGCTATTGAAGAAGGATTGGCCAACACACCTGAATTGCGCCGCTATCTACGCATGATACCTATCGCGGGCAGCCTGATTGAATCACAGCTACATC
>NZ_JAWRXJ010000034.1:0-600 GCF_046535095.1 Pseudomonas sp. SIMBA_041 | reverse complement strand
ATGACAATCTTGCAGATCAACTTAATAAAGAGTGCTATTGCCGTACTTTAGATCGTAAAGTACTTAATACTAGCCTTCAAAATCAATTGTCAGACACTAGAGACAACCCAATAGGAGCTAATGAGCTTAATAAAATTTTTTCAGCAACACCGGTGTTTGTCCCCAAAACAGAGATAGAGACAATGGTGCGAATTGTCGCAGCTATTGAGTCGGCTGCTAGACTTCCATCTTACCAACAGCAAGTATTGTCATGGGCACCCAAAATTGCTGCTTTCGATCCAGGGCCAATAGGAGCCTTTATGGGTTATGACTTTCACTTAGGTAGCGATAGCCCTCAACTTATTGAGATCAATACTAACGCTGGAGGCGCATTTTTAAACGTAGCACTTGCCCGCGCACAAAAACAATGCTGCCACCCTTCCGAGCAAAGTGCTGATACTACTAAAATGCTTGATGGCTTTGAAGAAGCCGTCACTAACATGTTCATACAAGAGTGGCAGCGACAATCGGCTACTGCCATGCCTAATCGCATAGCTATTATCGATAATGATCCCAAAAGTCAGTTCATGTATTTAGAGTTTCAGCTGGCTTGCCGACTAC
>NZ_JAWRXJ010000142.1:0-311 GCF_046535095.1 Pseudomonas sp. SIMBA_041 | reverse complement strand
AAAGCTTTTGATCTGGCTTTTGATTCACCCGCCCCCTCGGGAGGCTGAGTGGAGGTGTGCATCCGGGGAGTGGCGCGCAGCGCCGTTCGACACAGTCGAACACGCTGCATGTAGGTCGTAGCGAAGCCAACCTGCGGGCAGTGTCCCCGGATGGATACCGGAGCGAAGGAACGCCGAGCCTAAGCGAGGGGCCGGACGCTCGGGGCGAGCCTTTTGGGGTACTTTTTTGGCGTTCGGTACGTGTCAAGGTACCTGTCGCCTTGGTACTTCTGCTGCTAACCCATTGCGCCGTTAACTTCAGGGCGTTCTGG
>NZ_JAWRXJ010000141.1:0-312 GCF_046535095.1 Pseudomonas sp. SIMBA_041 | reverse complement strand
AAGTGCGGCTCGATCGAGCACAAGATGGGCATCCACGGCAACTCGACGTGCGTGATGAACCTCGACAACGCGAAGGGCTGGATGGTCGGCGAGCCGAACAAGGGCCTCAACGCGATGTTCGTGATGATGAATGCCGCGCGCCTGGGCGTCGGCATGCAGGGCCTCGGTCTCACCGAAGTGGCGTACCAGAACTCGCTGACCTACGCGAAGGAACGCCTGCAGATGCGCTCGCTGACCGGCCCGAAGGCGCCGGACAAGCCGGCCGACCCGATCATCGTCCACCCGGACGTGCGCCGCATGCTGCTCACGCAG
>NZ_JAWRXJ010000140.1:0-312 GCF_046535095.1 Pseudomonas sp. SIMBA_041 | reverse complement strand
GGCGCGCATTCTACAGCAGCCTCTGTTGCTGTCAAGCGGTTATTTTCAGAAGTTTTCAAAGTTTCGCTTGGAAATCTCTAACAACTTCAACCACTTGCGCTTCCGATCACTCGGTAGCGGGAGGCGAATTCTACAGCGTTACACGCTGCTGTCAACACCTCTTTTTCAACTCCTTTCGCGCTTCGATGACCTGAAGCCGCTTGCTGCCGAAAACTGCGTAACTCTTTGTTTACCAAGGAGTTTTCCGTTTCGACTGCGCCGGAAGTGGGGCGAATTATAGACATCCAGAATCTGCCGTCAAGCAATGATTTG
>NZ_JAWRXJ010000033.1:0-629 GCF_046535095.1 Pseudomonas sp. SIMBA_041 | reverse complement strand
CTGGAAAAACTGTTTGGTTGGGATAACACCCAGGCCAAGATCCAGCTCACCAACCGTAACGGAGAGAACATCTCCAACGACCGCGTAGGCGATCCGCGTGCCGGCACCTTGAGTTCCTCGCAGGAAGTCTACGGCCGTGGCCACATGGTTCGTCTGACCCAGTTGTGGATCAAGCACCAGTTCCTCGACGGCAAACTGGACGTCAAGGCCGGTTACTTCGGCGAAGGCGAAGACTTCAACACCTTCCCGTGCGAGTTCCAGAACCTGGCGTTCTGCGGTTCCCAGGTGGGTAACTGGGCCACCAACATCTGGTACAACTGGCCAGTCATGCAGGCAGCGGTCCGCGTGAAGTACAACATCTCGCCTGAGTTCTATGCGCAGATCGGCGCGTACAACCAGAACCCGTCGCAACTTGAGCACGGTAACGGCTTCAAGCTCAGCGGCAGCGGCACCGCCGGTACCGTGTTACCGGTCGAACTGGTCTGGTCGCCTAACCCTAAAAACCTGCCGGGCGAATACCGTGTCGGTTACTACAAAAGCACCGCCGAGGCCAATGACGTTCTCAAGGACGACAACGGCAATGATGCGGCCACCAGCGGCAACGCCTACCGCAGCCACAGCAGCAAACA
>NZ_JAWRXJ010000139.1:0-313 GCF_046535095.1 Pseudomonas sp. SIMBA_041 | reverse complement strand
AGCGCGAGCGCCGCGTCGGTGCCCTGCTTCGGGTGCAGCCACAGGTCGCCGAACTTCGCGCCTTCAGCGTAATCGGGAAACACCGACACGACCTTGGTGCCGCGATAGCGCGCCTCGACGAGGAAGTGCGCGTCGGGCGTGCGGGTCTGCGGGACGTTGGAGCCCCACATCATGATGAAGGTCGAGTTGTACCAGTCGGCCGATTCCGGCACGTCGGTCTGCTCGCCCCAGGTCTGCGGCGAGGCCGGCGGCAGGTCGCAATACCAGTCGTAGAAGCTCAGGCACACGCCGCCGATCAGCGACAGATAGCGCG
>NZ_JAWRXJ010000138.1:0-313 GCF_046535095.1 Pseudomonas sp. SIMBA_041 | reverse complement strand
AGGTAACTATTTCTTAAAAAGTATCACTTCTAAACGGTATAAAGAATATGGTGTATCTTTTTGTTTTGTAATTGCTATGCTGTCTTTACATAAAGCAATGCAAAATCATAAAGGTCTTAATTTAGACATAAACTCATTAGCTTTAAATGAGTCTAAAATTGATATTATAGTTTCATCAGGACAAACAGAATTTATTGAAGAAATTGGGCAATTTATATCATCTTCAATTTTGATAAATAATAATGATTTAGGTAATAAGTCTCTTTCTTTTACTCATTCTTTAAAATTAACACCACTTCAAAATGATGAGAAC
>NZ_JAWRXJ010000137.1:0-314 GCF_046535095.1 Pseudomonas sp. SIMBA_041 | reverse complement strand
GTAGTTAGGGATGCTCGTCATTAAGTATCGCAATGCGCTTTTTGCAATGGTTAACAGTCGTAGGAAATATTTCTACCTATGATGGCCAGTCCGCCCACCACATTTATGGTTGCGCCATGAGCTATCCGTATGACGTCCTGACTGCCGCGTGTCTTGTCATCATCGTCATCTCCACGACGATCATGCTCGCGCTTTCCTGAACCCTCATCGCGCTCTGCTCTTCCTGAGGGATTGCAAGCGCTCGAACACCCGCCTACGCATCTCCGTAAAAAGACGGGATATACTGTACATATATACAGTATTTTTTCGTCTGA
>NZ_JAWRXJ010000136.1:0-315 GCF_046535095.1 Pseudomonas sp. SIMBA_041 | reverse complement strand
GCTTGATTATGGCAACTTGAGCATTGAGAAGTTCACAGAAAAGTACGAACTACATTGTGATTTAGAGCATTTAAAGAAGTTGGATGCGATGCATCCACCTGCGTTGGAGGTAGAACAACCAGCGTTAAAACAAAAGCTAACAGAGCCAACGAAAGTAGTTTTAAATGAACCTAGCCCAAGAAATAATATAAATCGTGGTTTTGAAATGTAACATCCAATTGTGAGGTAATGATTCGATATTGTTTAGGTTATTTAGCAAACGCTAGCCATTTTTGAGCCATTGGAATAACTATTAATGGAATTTAGCACACGACC
>NZ_JAWRXJ010000135.1:0-315 GCF_046535095.1 Pseudomonas sp. SIMBA_041 | reverse complement strand
CTGACGGGCGGCTACGGCGCCGACGTGTCGTTCGAATGCATCGGCCACACGGCCACCGCGAAGCTCGCGATCGACGTGATCCGCAAGGCCGGCAAGTCGGTGATGGTCGGCATCTTCGAGGAGCCGACGTCGTTCAACTTCTTCGACATCGTGTCGACCGAGAAGGAAGTGATCGGCTCGCTCGCGTACAACGGCGAATTCGCGGACGTGATCCGCTTCATCGCCGACGGCCGCATCGACGTGCAGCCGCTCATCACCGGACGCATCGCGCTCGGCGACATCGTCGCGCGCGGCTTCGAGGAGCTGGTCAACCAC
>NZ_JAWRXJ010000032.1:0-665 GCF_046535095.1 Pseudomonas sp. SIMBA_041 | reverse complement strand
AGGCGCTCTTCCGCTTCCTCGCTCACTGACTCGCTGCGCTCGGTCGTTCGGCTGCGGCGAGCGGTATCAGCTCACTCAAAGGCGGTAATACGGTTATCCACAGAATCAGGGGATAACGCAGGAAAGAACATGTGAGCAAAAGGCCAGCAAAAGGCCAGGAACCGTAAAAAGGCCGCGTTGCTGGCGTTTTTCCATAGGCTCCGCCCCCCTGACGAGCATCACAAAAATCGACGCTCAAGTCAGAGGTGGCGAAACCCGACAGGACTATAAAGATACCAGGCGTTTCCCCCTGGAAGCTCCCTCGTGCGCTCTCCTGTTCCGACCCTGCCGCTTACCGGATACCTGTCCGCCTTTCTCCCTTCGGGAAGCGTGGCGCTTTCTCATAGCTCACGCTGTAGGTATCTCAGTTCGGTGTAGGTCGTTCGCTCCAAGCTGGGCTGTGTGCACGAACCCCCCGTTCAGCCCGACCGCTGCGCCTTATCCGGTAACTATCGTCTTGAGTCCAACCCGGTAAGACACGACTTATCGCCACTGGCAGCAGCCACTGGTAACAGGATTAGCAGAGCGAGGTATGTAGGCGGTGCTACAGAGTTCTTGAAGTGGTGGCCTAACTACGGCTACACTAGAAGGACAGTATTTGGTATCTGCGCTCTGCTGAAGCCAGT
>NZ_JAWRXJ010000134.1:0-317 GCF_046535095.1 Pseudomonas sp. SIMBA_041 | reverse complement strand
GGGCAAAGGTAATGTGAGTGTACCAGAACCTATTGCTGAACAAATCGAAGCAGGTGCCGTGGGGCTAAAGCTACATGAAGATTGGGGTACAACGCCGCAAGCTATTGATAACTGTTTGAGTGTCGCTGACGACTATGATGTGCAAGTGGCCATTCATACCGATACTTTAAATGAAAGTGGCTATCTCGAAAGTACGCTCGCTGCTTTTAAAGACCGCTGTATCCATACTTTTCATACTGAAGGGGCAGGTGGTGGACATGCGCCCGATATTCTAAAGGCTATTGGCGAATCGCATGTGCTGCCATCCTCAACCAACC
>NZ_JAWRXJ010000133.1:0-318 GCF_046535095.1 Pseudomonas sp. SIMBA_041 | reverse complement strand
CCTGTTGTGTTTTTTGTTCTAGATTTCATGACAATAATTTTTATTTATTATCACTACTGACTAATCTTGCTTCCGTGCAAAAAATTGGCGAACAGTGCATCAAAGCTGATACTCAAGGTGGCAATCGCTTGTTGTCTTGAGTTTTTAGAATTATTTGATGAGGTAGAGTCAGTCATAGTCGGCGTCTTTTTTGCAATTCAAGATGTCGATATGATAACAAGTTTGTAGGAAGCTCGGTATAGTCAATCCTATATAAATCAGATACTGTGTCAGGCTCGCTCAGTCTACTATCTATGGTTAGAATTTCGCAGAAACTAT
>NZ_JAWRXJ010000132.1:0-319 GCF_046535095.1 Pseudomonas sp. SIMBA_041 | reverse complement strand
CAGCATCTGACCGCGGTAAAAGCGGCTGCGGAAATTTGTAGGGCAACGGTGGAAGGTGCGGAGCTGGGATCGCAGCGTCTGCTCTTCCGGCCTGGCACCGTGCGGGGCGGCGATTACCGCTTTGCTATCGGTAGCGCCGGAAGTTGTACGCTGGTGCTGCAAACTGTGCTGCCCGCGCTGTGGTTTGCCGATGGACCTTCGCGTGTTGAAGTGAGCGGCGGTACCGATAACCCGTCGGCGCCACCTGCGGATTTTATCCGCCGGGTGCTGGAGCCGCTGCTGGCGAAAATGGGAATTCATCAGCAAACCACGCTGTTAC
>NZ_JAWRXJ010000031.1:0-669 GCF_046535095.1 Pseudomonas sp. SIMBA_041 | reverse complement strand
CGTGAAACACGGCAATGCGATCGGTCATGCCGAGCAACTCGGGCAGTTCCGAACTGATCAGGACGACGCCGACGCCGTCGGCCGCCAGGCGGTCCATCAGCCCGTAAATCGCGTATTTCGCGCCGACGTCGATGCCGCGCGTCGGCTCGTCGAGGATCACCAGCTCCGGATCGGTGATCAGCGCCATCGCCGCCATCAGCCGCTGCAACTGACCGCCCGACACCTGGTGCGGATAGCGTCTGCCGATCGTCTCGGGCTCCGGCAGCGCGAGCGCGCGGAACAGCTCGACCGCCTTCGCCTGCGCAGCGCGCTTCGTCATCGTGCGGTGGATCAGCGCGCTCTCGATCACCTGATCGAGGATCGTGCGCGACGGGTTGAACGCGGCCGCCGCGCTCTGCGCGATGTACGCGACCTTGCGGCCGCGCAGCGCCGCGAGCGCCGGCGCGGACAGCGTGCAGACGTCGGCGCCGTCGAACTTCACCGAGCCGCCGGCGATCCGGCAGCCCGCGCGCGCATGGCCCATCAGCGACAGCGCGATCGTCGTCTTGCCGGAGCCCGATTCGCCGATCACACCGACCGTCTGGCCGCGCCCGATGCGCAGGTCGACCTCATGCAGGATCACCTTCGCGGGCCAGCCTTGCGCGTTACGGGCGCCGTAGCCGGCGATCG
>NZ_JAWRXJ010000131.1:0-319 GCF_046535095.1 Pseudomonas sp. SIMBA_041 | reverse complement strand
ATTATCGGCTCAGGGAATAAACATCTACTAGCCAACACTTCAGAATAGTTTTATCTTAACCAATGAAAAGAGTGATTGCAAGTCTGAATTACAGATTGATACGTAGCTTGGTTAGGTGGCCGCATTTATATTGCATTGTATAGAAAAATCATCGCAAGATAACCCTATAAAATTATTCATAAACTCACGAAAAATGCTCAGTTTTTCAGCTATTTCAAGATGTGTGTTAATATAGAGGGCTTTATATTCCCTTACACAGCATTATAGGCGTTCATTCACTCGAGGAGCGGTAATATATGACCAGTACCCAACAAGCATC
>NZ_JAWRXJ010000130.1:0-319 GCF_046535095.1 Pseudomonas sp. SIMBA_041 | reverse complement strand
CTGTCACGCCGGGGGTCGCGGGTTCGAGTCCCGTCCGCTGCGCCATATTCGGTTACCTGGAACGCTGAACGCCAGGTCACCACGGAAAAGCCCGCTCACGCGGGTTTTTTTCTGTCTGTAGATTGTCCGTTGTTCCTGCAGGTTGCATCGTTTCACCGGTTTTCGGATTTATTTGAAAAATAATTCAATTAAATCAACACTTTACGAAAACCTGTGGCATAATGTGCCCCGCAACGAAGGTAAAGGGTGATTAGCTCAGCTGGGAGAGCGTCTGCCTTACAAGCAGAATGTCGGCGGTTCGATCCCGTCATCACCCACC
>NZ_JAWRXJ010000129.1:0-320 GCF_046535095.1 Pseudomonas sp. SIMBA_041 | reverse complement strand
GCCTCTATTTGCAGCGGCTCAGCGAACCCCGTCCTGACGCAGGGCGGCTGGGGTGAAATCGCGGGTGGGGGCGGTGAAACCGAAGTCGTAGGCCTGTTTCTCTTCGTTCTTCATGGCTAGGGCCAGGTAGCGGCCGGACTGCAGGTCGTAGAGGGTTTCCAGGGCGTACCACGGCACTTGCTTGTCGTAGTAGTTCTCGGCGTGAGCCTCGGCCACGCGCCACAGCTGGCCACGACCGTCGTAGTGGTCGATCACCGCTGCCTGCCAGGTGTCTTCGTCGATGTAGAAGTCACGCTTGGCGTAGATATGGCGCTGGCCTT
>NZ_JAWRXJ010000128.1:0-320 GCF_046535095.1 Pseudomonas sp. SIMBA_041 | reverse complement strand
CCGTAGCAGCCGCCCCGAACACTGAGGCGTAACCGCCTGATGCAACGGCACCGGAACCAGCAGCGATGCCGAACAGGCCGCTTGCGCTCGAAAATCCACCAATCGCAATCGAAGACGATCCAGTGCCCGATGCGTTGAAGCCCAGCGCTACGCCGCCGCCCGTTGCATTGGCGGAAGCGCCGAACGCGGTACCGTCGTATGTGGCCGTTGCGTTGGTCCCGACCACTGCGGCATATCCGCCGGACCCCGGAGGCGGACTGCCCGTAATGTTCGCATTGTCACCAATTACGATGCTGTCCGAGTTGCCATTGTCGGTTGCG
>NZ_JAWRXJ010000127.1:0-322 GCF_046535095.1 Pseudomonas sp. SIMBA_041 | reverse complement strand
GCGAGCTGCGGTGCATTGCGCTCGCGCGGTGGTACGTCGAGTGTCTTGCGCGAGAGTCAGCAGCGTCTCCCGGACCCCGCTGGCGTCCGCTATCCATGCAGCTGATCCGGCGCTACGAGACACCCGCCTCAAGCGACAGATCGAGCGGATTGACGCCACGCACGTCGCGCCAATAGCGCAACAGATTTTCAGGCTTTCCCGGCGGCAATCCCGGATCGGCACGGGTGACACGCTGACCGGCGACTTGATTTTCTCGCACTGCGAAGCAGCACCGGAAATGCGGGCAATCGCAAACGCAGTGGGTTACGACGTGCCTTTCCCG
>NZ_JAWRXJ010000126.1:0-323 GCF_046535095.1 Pseudomonas sp. SIMBA_041 | reverse complement strand
GCGGCGGCCGGTCGCGTCAAAGGTGGCAATCGTAGCTCGCGGTTCGCACCGCACGTCTCAATATTAGGCGCGCGTTGCAAGGCCGAGCGATTGTCGAAGCCGCCCTCGCCGTCATAAATGCCATGACTTACAATCGCCCGATTCATTCCAATATGGAATCGGGAGCCCGACCGTGGAACTGCGTGCGCTGCGCTATTTTAAAGAGATCCCTGCCCTGGATCCGCAACTGCTCGACTGGCTGTTGCTGGAGGATTCCATGACAAAACGTTTTGAACAGCAGGGAAAAACGGTAAGCGTGACGATGATCCGCGAAGGGTTTGTCG